>NZ_QFFF01000004.1 GCF_003129465.1 Sphingosinicella humi | reverse complement strand
TCGAAGGCCTGCCCTTCTCTTAAGAAGAAGAAAGGTGCTTCGACAAGCTCAGCGCGAACGGCTTATCAGGCCTTCTTCGCCGCGGCCTTCTTGGCGGCAGGCTTCTTGGCAGGGGCCTTCTTGGCGGCAGGCTTGTCGTCGGCCTTCTCGGCCTTCGCTTCCTTCGCCGCCGCGGCCTTCTTGGGAGCGGCCTTCTTCGCCGGCTTCTCCTCGGCCTTGGTCTCCTTGGCGGCCTCGGCCTTGCCCTTCTTCGTGGCAGCCTTTTTCACCGGCTTCGCCTCGCCATGGTCGGGCCCGCATTCCGGACCATGGACATGGCCTTCC
>NZ_QFFF01000003.1 GCF_003129465.1 Sphingosinicella humi | reverse complement strand
ACCGATGCCGTTGAAAAACTCCGGTCAGGGATCGGAGCGGCCTCGCGCTGATTGAGAGTGTGATCCTCCTCAGGTGGTTGCGGGTGCCGGCATCGGGATCAGCTTGGCGAGCTTCCTGAGGTTCTGGGCTGTGGCGGCGAGGAGGAACTCGTCTTTTGCTCCATTGGGGCCTCTGAGACGCAGGCGATCGAGCTTGAGGATGCGCTTGAGGTGCGCGAACAGCATCTCGACCTTCTTCCGCTCGCGTCGGGACGTGAGATAGGCATCGGTCAGTGACAGGTCGCGAGCGAGGTCGCGAGCGCCTTCATGGACCGAGCGCAGCAGCTTTCGGCCTGCCTCGCCCGGGCGGCAGCGCGACCGCAGATCGCACGCCTGACAGTCCGTCTTGCGGGCACGGTAGCGGTCGATGCCGTCGGCTGGCGGCTTGGCCCTGGCCGCTCGCCCCTCCTGCCAATAGCGGCGAAGCTGCTTGCCGCCGGGGCAGGTGTAGCTGTCGTCGGCATGATCGTAGACGAAGTCGCGGCGGGCGAAGCTGCCGTCGGTGCGGTCCTTGTCGAACACCGGGATATGCGGCTCGATGCCTTTCTCGTGCACCAGCCAGGCGAGGTTCTCGGCCGAGCCGTAGCCGGTGTCGGCGGCGAGGCGCTCGGGCCAGATGCCGAACCGCTCCTGCGTCCGGTCGAGCATCGTGCGCTGGGCGGTCACCTCGGCCTGGCGGACCGCCGTCGTCGCCTCGACATCCATGATGACGGCATGCTTCAGGTCGATCAGATAGTTGGTGCAGTAGGCAAAGAAGGCGAGCCCGCCATTGGCGCCGGTCCAGCGCGAGGCCGGATCGGCCGCCGAGATGAACTTGGGAACGACCGGTGTCGCGCCGCCGAACGCCGCCTCGTCGAGCACGGCCAGATACTCGCGCACTGCATGGCCGGGATCGTCGGGCGGCTCCCACTCGTCGCCCGGCGTCGAGTTCTGGCGGTTGGCGTCGGCCTTGATCATCGAGGCGTCTACCGCGAAGCCCTCGCCGCCCACCAACCCCTCGGCAATACAGCGCGCGACGGTCTGCTCGAACAGCTTGCGGAGAAGGTCGCTGTCACGGAACCGACCGTGCCGGTTCTTGGAGAAGGTCGAGTGGTCCGGCACGTCGCCGTCAAGGCCGAGGCGGCAGAACCAGCGATAGGCGAGGTTGAGATGGACCTCGTCGCACAGCCGACGCTCCGAGCGGATGCCCATGCAATAGCCGATGATCAGCATTCGGATCATCAGCTCCGGATCAATCGAGGGACGGCCGGTGTCGCTGTAATAGGGACGGAGCTGCTCGCGGATGTCGCCGAGATCCACGAACCGGTCGATCGACCTCAGCACGTGATCCGCCGGCACATGCCGCTCGAGACTGAACCCGTAGAATAGCTCCGGCTGATCCGTCTGGCGCTCGCCCATCATCGCCCTGGCTCCCACTACCCGAAGGCAGTGAATCAGAGCCTCACCGCCGGCGCAAGCGAGACTTTTTCAACACAATC